>NZ_JYGP01000001.1:0-2500 GCF_000960005.1 Streptococcus mitis
CACTTGATGAAAAAAGATTAAAAAAGTTTCAAAAAAGTGTTGACAAGCGAAAGCGACTGTGATATACTAATATAGTTGTCGCTTGAGAGAAGCGAGTGACAAAGACCTTTGAAAACTGAACAAGACGAACCAATGTGCAGGGCACTACAACTAAGGTTGTAGTACTGAACAATGAAAAAACAATAAATCTGTCAGTGACAGAAATGAGTGAGAACTCAAACTTTTAATGAGAGTTTGATCCTGGCTCAGGACGAACGCTGGCGGCGTGCCTAATACATGCAAGTAGAACGCTGAAGGAGGAGCTTGCTCTTCTGGATGAGTTGCGAACGGGTGAGTAACGCGTAGGTAACCTGCCTGGTAGCGGGGGATAACTATTGGAAACGATAGCTAATACCGCATAATAGTAGATGTTGCATGACATTTGCTTAAAAGGTGCAATTGCATCACTACCAGATGGACCTGCGTTGTATTAGCTAGTTGGTGGGGTAACGGCTCACCAAGGCGACGATACATAGCCGACCTGAGAGGGTGATCGGCCACACTGGGACTGAGACACGGCCCAGACTCCTACGGGAGGCAGCAGTAGGGAATCTTCGGCAATGGACGGAAGTCTGACCGAGCAACGCCGCGTGAGTGAAGAAGGTTTTCGGATCGTAAAGCTCTGTTGTAAGAGAAGAACGAGTGTGAGAGTGGAAAGTTCACACTGTGACGGTATCTTACCAGAAAGGGACGGCTAACTACGTGCCAGCAGCCGCGGTAATACGTAGGTCCCGAGCGTTGTCCGGATTTATTGGGCGTAAAGCGAGCGCAGGCGGTTAGATAAGTCTGAAGTTAAAGGCTGTGGCTTAACCATAGTACGCTTTGGAAACTGTTTAACTTGAGTGCAAGAGGGGAGAGTGGAATTCCATGTGTAGCGGTGAAATGCGTAGATATATGGAGGAACACCGGTGGCGAAAGCGGCTCTCTGGCTTGTAACTGACGCTGAGGCTCGAAAGCGTGGGGAGCAAACAGGATTAGATACCCTGGTAGTCCACGCCGTAAACGATGAGTGCTAGGTGTTAGACCCTTTCCGGGGTTTAGTGCCGTAGCTAACGCATTAAGCACTCCGCCTGGGGAGTACGACCGCAAGGTTGAAACTCAAAGGAATTGACGGGGGCCCGCACAAGCGGTGGAGCATGTGGTTTAATTCGAAGCAACGCGAAGAACCTTACCAGGTCTTGACATCCCTCTGACCGCTCTAGAGATAGAGCTTTCCTTCGGGACAGAGGTGACAGGTGGTGCATGGTTGTCGTCAGCTCGTGTCGTGAGATGTTGGGTTAAGTCCCGCAACGAGCGCAACCCCTATTGTTAGTTGCCATCATTCAGTTGGGCACTCTAGCGAGACTGCCGGTAATAAACCGGAGGAAGGTGGGGATGACGTCAAATCATCATGCCCCTTATGACCTGGGCTACACACGTGCTACAATGGCTGGTACAACGAGTCGCAAGCCGGTGACGGCAAGCTAATCTCTTAAAGCCAGTCTCAGTTCGGATTGTAGGCTGCAACTCGCCTACATGAAGTCGGAATCGCTAGTAATCGCGGATCAGCACGCCGCGGTGAATACGTTCCCGGGCCTTGTACACACCGCCCGTCACACCACGAGAGTTTGTAACACCCGAAGTCGGTGAGGTAACCGTAAGGAGCCAGCCGCCTAAGGTGGGATAGATGATTGGGGTGAAGTCGTAACAAGGTAGCCGTATCGGAAGGTGCGGCTGGATCACCTCCTTTCTAAGGAAAAGGAACTGCGCATTGGTCTTGTTTAGTCTTGAGAGGTCTTGTGGGGCCTTAGCTCAGCTGGGAGAGCGCCTGCTTTGCACGCAGGAGGTCAGCGGTTCGATCCCGCTAGGCTCCATTGGTGAGAGATCACCAAGTAATGCACATTGAAAATTGAATATCTATATCAAATAGTAACAAGAAAATAAACCGAAAACGCTGTAGTATTAATAAGAGTTTATGACTGAAAGGTCAGAAAAATAAGGTTAAGTTAATAAGGGCGCACGGTGGATGCCTTGGCACTAGGAGCCGAAGAAGGACGTGACAAACGACGATATGCCTTGGGTAGCTGTAAGTAAGCGATGATCCAGGGATTTCCGAATGGGGGAACCCAACAGGTACTACCTGTTACCCGCATCTGTTAAGGATGTGAGGAGGAAGACGCAGTGAACTGAAACATCTAAGTAGCTGCAGGAAGAGAAAGCAAAAGCGATTGCCTTAGTAGCGGCGAGCGAAACGGCAGGAGGGCAAACCGAAGAGTTTACTCTTCGGGGTTGTAGGACTGCAATGTGGACTCAAAGATTATAGAAGAATGATTTGGGAAGATCAGCCAAAGAGAGTAATAGCCTCGTATTTAAAATAGTCTTTGTACCTAGCAGTATCCTGAGTACGGCGGGACACGTGAAATCCCGTCGGAATCTGGGAGGACCATCTCCCAACCCTAAATACTCCCTAGTGACCGATAGT